>NZ_CP048737.1:7500-10000 GCF_010692925.1 Enterobacter sp. T2
CTCGGTACAACTCTTAGCAGCTTAACTACAGTTGATCGAACGGGGAACGGTGCTTTCTGCTAGATATGGCCGCAACCGAAAATTTCTGAATCTGGTTTTTATATATGGCGCGCGCACATTTGCCCATACTAATCATCGCATAACTCCACCAATATTAGTGGTAACCTAGTGGTTTTTTCACTGGAATAGGTCAATTGAGGGTGGATGATTCTAATGGAACCATCAAAATAGGATTTTTCCAAAAATTTAAAAATTTTCCCTATATAACCAGGGGGTTGTCACACTATGTGTATACAAAAGTTAGTAAAATATTTTTTTTTTAGTATTACCTAATCAGTCTATTAAATTCTCCGGGTTTTGTTTTATAAGTGGCCAAATTTTTATAATGATAGGAGAATTTTTTTTGTGTGTGGGTATAAACCCTAATTAATTATCTTAGCCCTAATTAATTTTTTTTTTGTATGGTACATAAACCCTAATTAATGTGTGCGAATTATATAGTGCGGAATTTTTTTTTTTGTATGTGCAGAACCCTAATAAAGAGTGCGAAATTTTTTATAGTGCGGATTCTACTATTAGGGCTCGGCGTTAGTCGGTCTTAGCAAAAAGTAATATAAAGGCGTTCGAATCTGAAAAGAGGTACAAAACCACCCCCCTGTTTCGCGCACTTTTTCCTAGACACCCCTATTGGATAATAGTATCATCTGAAAGATCGGAGCCGGTTTACCTGGGTTTATGTAATAAAAATAATAGGTGTACTAACAAAAAAAGATTGCAGCATTGTAGTTTCGCGTATGGTCTCCCACTACACTACTCGGTACAACTCTTAGCAGCTTAACTACAGTTGATCGAACGGGGAACGGTGCTTTCTGCTAGATATGGCCGCAACCGAAAATTTCTGATTTTGGTTTTTATATATGCTGAGACACGACTTTTTCGCATTTTTCTCAAACCACCATAAAGTTGTTAGCAACAGTGGTGGTTTTGCAAGTGGTATAGGGTAATTTGGGGCGTAGAATTCGATGGGAGTGATAAAAGTAGGAAGTTTCGGGGTATATGTTGGTGAAATGGCCGTGTCACGTGATGAACTCTTCAGATTACCGACTTGCCGCAGTGCAATCAATCAATTATGGAATGGAGATGGTGTAACCAGACCCGGCGAGTAAAATGAGACCTTATGTGTGGTCATAGTGGTTATAGTTGGTGAGTTATCTGGACATATGTGTTGGGCGAAAATTTCAAAATGCGTTTAAGATAGTGGTTATAATTTTCATAGTAACTAGACACTCTAGTAAGCCCCTCCCAAGTGTCAAAGTTTGACTTTTTGCATTGGTTGAAGCTGTGGAATTTTTTGAATTTTAGTCATTTTTTGGTATCAAAGCTTTACTAAAAAACCATTCTTCAGTAAAATACAAATCACTTTGAGAACAAATAGAAAACATGAATGTTTGATTTTGATAAGTATTATGACCAGGGTAGTTTCGGAAAGTAAATAGGAATCTATCCCGTGCTTAAGTTTGGTGGTACCATCAATATTGGCTGATTTATAGTCGATCTCCTCCCACAGTAATGCCACAATTCCGAAACAAAAACAGAGCTGCTAGTTGGGTGGTGGCGAGTCTGAATTATCATTTTGTTGTAATGCAATTGCATTCCGAAGGGTATTTTTATGGTGTGCCATAGTTTGTGTAATTTGTGCATCTGATATTGACCCCAGATTTTAATTAATTTTCCCAAAGTGTACTAATTACTTACGTCGAAGAGTTTGTGCGACTCCTGGGTCGCACTCGTCACGTGCAAGTTGCCCGAAATTAGGGCTAGAAACACAGCGAGAAAAAAAGTATTTTTCGCCTGTGTCGCACACGACTTTGAGAAAAAAATTGAAATTTTCGCAAAGACTTTTTCTTAACTATGGGGAATCACCCCTAGAGCAGGAATGTTGTATGGGAGGGGGTAGTGTAACTGATATATATGGGGTAGTTGATGTGTAGAAATTGACTGGTCACATTTTGGAGGTGGCATTCCAAAGGGAAGGTTGTGTTTTGTGGGGTCAAAGTGCGGTGAAGTCACGTGAGATGCCCGACTTGACCCCACTGTATCTCCAAATTTTAGTAACAAAAAAATCTCTGAAACTTTGACCAATGAAAAGTACACCAAAACTTACCCTACTGATATATTCATCTACATAGGAGTGCTATTTCCAAGGGTGGTTTCTCATAGCAGCTTTTGGCTATTTTTGGGGGTGGATGAGGGAAATTTTCGCTAAGACTTTTCGTGCGCAAATGGTACTGTTTTCGTAGAAAAAATGTATGGCTATCTGGGACTGCGCGCTGGGACACAAAGCTGTTTTGCAGGGGAAAAAGTGCGCACTTTGTTAGGCGCTGGCGCCGCGCACTGCGAAAATGATGTCGGAGGTACTACATGTGAAAACATAAAAGACAAGAACAAGAAAACAGTGAAGCAATTCATTGGAATATTGAGCTTGTTTAAGGCCAAGTCG
>NZ_CP048737.1:17500-21444 GCF_010692925.1 Enterobacter sp. T2
CATAATCATTGATCACGGCCGTCTTGGGAACAGCTGGATAGGTTCACCAATAATCCCCCACCAGCAATTTTCCCCACTTGTCGTCCACGACACACACCCAGACGGGCTCTCTACACTTCGCCCAGCATCTTTTGTATACACCCTTTGCTGACGTGGCATGAAAAATTTTTTTGTTTTGTTTTGTTTTGTTTTTTTGGGGTGTGCTGATGGTGAGTGAAAAATTTTTCACTGTTGCGATGAGCATCGCGCGTAGAACCCGATAGAACATCTTGGAAGGTCGTGTAGATTTGATAAATGCGACTGGTAATAAACCCTAGTGTAATTGTGTGATGTATAGACAATTTTGTGTGTACGGCATTTAGACTAATAACCTCGCATTAATTATTTTTTGTTTGTAATTTTTTTTTGCTGCAAAAGGCGCGTCTAATTTTTTCTTCTATTGTTGTGAAAGATTTTTTTTGTGCGCGGCAAGAGTGCAATTTTCACGTAATTAGTGCAATTTTCCCCCTTTTGAGTAATCTGTCACATTTACCTATATAGGGTGTTCGATTCTGTGGTTTATCCTTATACCATACCCCTGTTTCGCCAACTTTTTCTATGACACCCTATATTTTTTATGATACCATCTGAAAGATCGGAGCCGATTTACTTTGGTTTATCCAATAAAAATAATAGGTGTACTAACAAAAAAGATTGCAGCATTGTAGTTTCGCGTATGGTCTCCCACTACACTACTCGGTACAACTCTTAGCAGCTTAACTACAGTTGATCGAACGGGGAACGGTGCTTTCTGCTAGATATGGCCGCAACCGAAAATTTCTGAATCTGGTTTTTATATATGGCGCGCGCACATTTGCCCATACTAATCATCGCATAACTCCACCAATATTAGTGGTAACCTAGTGGTTTTTTCACTGGAATAGGTCAATTGAGGGTGGATGATTCTAATGGAACCATCAAAATAGGATTTTTCCAAAAATTTAAAAATTTTCCCTATATAACCAGGGGTTGTCACACTATGTGTATACAAAAGTTAGTAAAATATTTTTTTTTTAGTATTACCTAATCAGTCTATTAAATTCTCCGGGTTTTGTTTTATAAGTGGCCAAATTTTTATAATGATAGGAGAATTTTTTTTGTGTGTGGGTATAAACCCTAATTAATTATCTTAGCCCTAATTAATTTTTTTTTTGTATGGTACATAAACCCTAATTAATGTGTGCGAATTATATAGTGCGGAATTTTTTTTTTTGTATGTGCAGAACCCTAATAAAGAGTGCGAAATTTTTTATAGTGCGGATTCTACTATTAGGGCTCGGCGTTAGTCGGTCTTAGCAAAAAGTAATATAAAGGCGTTCGAATCTGAAAAGAGGTACAAAACCACCCCCTGTTTCGCGCACTTTTTCCTAGACACCCCTATTGGATAATAGTATCATCTGAAAGATCGGAGCCGGTTTACCTGGGTTTATGTAATAAAAATAATAGGTGTACTAACAAAAAAAGATTGCAGCATTGTAGTTTCGCGTATGGTCTCCCACTACACTACTCGGTACAACTCTTAGCAGCTTAACTACAGTTGATCGAACGGGGAACGGTGCTTTCTGCTAGATATGGCCGCAACCGAAAATTTCTGATTTTGGTTTTTATATATGCTGAGACACGACTTTTTCGCATTTTTCTCAAACCACCATAAAGTTGTTAGCAACAGTGGTGGTTTTGCAAGTGGTATAGGGTAATTTGGGGCGTAGAATTCGATGGGAGTGATAAAAGTAGGAAGTTTCGGGGTATATGTTGGTGAAATGGCCGTGTCACGTGATGAACTCTTCAGATTACCGACTTGCCGCAGTGCAATCAATCAATTATGGAATGGAGATGGTGTAACCAGACCCGGCGAGTAAAATGAGACCTTATGTGTGGTCATAGTGGTTATAGTTGGTGAGTTATCTGGACATATGTGTTGGGCGAAAATTTCAAAATGCGTTTAAGATAGTGGTTATAATTTTCATAGTAACTAGACACTCTAGTAAGCCCCTCCCAAGTGTCAAAGTTTGACTTTTTGCATTGGTTGAAGCTGTGGAATTTTTTGAATTTTAGTCATTTTTTTGGTATCAAAGCTTTACTAAAAAACCATTCTTCAGTAAAATACAAATCACTTTGAGAACAAATAGAAAACATGAATGTTTGATTTTGATAAGTATTATGACCAGGGTAGTTTCGGAAAGTAAATAGGAATCTATCCCGTGCTTAAGTTTGGTGGTACCATCAATATTGGCTGATTTATAGTCGATCTCCTCCCACAGTAATGCCACAATTCCGAAACAAAACAGAGCTGCTAGTTGGGTGTGGCGAGTCTGAATTATCATTTTGTTGTAATGCAATTGCATTCCGAAGGGTATTTTTATGGTGTGCCATAGTTTGTGTAATTTGTGCATCTGATATTGACCCCAGATTTTAATTAATTTTCCCAAAGTGTACTAATTACTTACGTCGAAGAGTTTGTGCGACTCCTGGGTCGCACTCGTCACGTGCAAGTTGCCCGAAATTAGGGCTAGAAACACAGCGAGAAAAAAAGTATTTTTCGCCTGTGTCGCACACGACTTTGAGAAAAAAATTGAAATTTTCGCAAAGACTTTTTCTTAACTATGGGGAATCACCCCTAGAGCAGGAATGTTGTATGGGAGGGGGTAGTGTAACTGATATATATGGGGTAGTTGATGTGTAGAAATTGACTGGTCACATTTTGGAGGTGGCATTCCAAAGGGAAGGTTGTGTTTTGTGGGGTCAAAGTGCGGTGAAGTCACGTGAGATGCCCGACTTGACCCCACTGTATCTCCAAATTTTAGTAACAAAAAAATCTCTGAAACTTTGACCAATGAAAAGTACACCAAAACTTACCCTACTGATATATTCATCTACATAGGAGTGCTATTTCCAAGGGTGGTTTCTCATAGCAGCTTTTGGCTATTTTTGGGGGTGGATGAGGGAAATTTTCGCTAAGACTTTCGTGCGCAAATGGTACTGTTTTCGTAGAAAAAATGTATGGCTATCTGGGACTGCGCGCTGGGACACAAAGCTGTTTTGCAGGGGAAAAAGTGCGCACTTTGTTAGGCGCTGGCGCCGCGCACTGCGAAAATGATGTCGGAGGTACTACATGTGAAAACATAAAAGACAAGAACAAGAAAAACAGTGAAGCAATTCATTGGAATATTGAGCTTGTTTAAGGCCAAGTCGACGAGTGGGGAGAGTCTGGAAGGGATATACACATCCTGACCTACTCTATACGCTACGTTCGCATGGGCGAACTGGTTTTACCCGCCAGTAAGCCTGAACAGTCTTATACCAGATATCTAACGATTCTGTGTATAAGCACTGATGGATTTAGTGGATTACTAGCTGATAGCAAGTATTTTCATCTAAACCGATTTGGGGGTATGCCTTGGTAAGTAGCCGGATTTTAGTATCTGTGATTGCTAAGTGTAACTCCCTCCATGGTTGGTTATGTTCGACTTGTGATTAATTTTGCAATGTCGCACGGACGCCACACCGGGAGAATTATAAGAGGGCTATATGGATGTGACGAACAAACCTGCGGTCGTAAAACACTGCGAGTATGTGAAGTCACGGCGTAGATTCTATCTATGCTTCAACTAAGAATAACTTGTACGACAGAACAGTGGACAAGTTTTGCTGGGACGTCACTACTATGTAGTTATCTGGTTGATCCTGCCAGTAGTCATATGCTTGTCTCAAGATTAAGCCATGCATGTCTAAGTATAAGCAATTTATACAGTGAAACTGCGAATGGCTCATTAAATCAGTTATCGTTTATTTGATAGTACCTTACTACTTGGATAACCGTGGTAATCTAGAGCTAATACATGCTTAAAATCCCGACTGTTTGGAAGGATGTATTTATTAGATAAAAAATCAATGTCTTCGGACTC